>NZ_JASOER010000019.1:0-37191 GCF_030212665.1 Pauljensenia sp. UMB9872
AGATATATGCTTCCAGAGCATATATTTTCATCGTTAACCCAGTTCAGGGCCCATAAATCGAGAGATTCACACACACACATTTTGTCGTTTAACCCTGTTTCCCGAATCGCCTTTGTGTGGTGGCATGTGTAAACTGGGGAGCGATCCTCCGTGTGACGGTATCATCTGAACCTCCCCAGGGCCGGAAGGCAGCAAGGATAAGGGTGCGCTGCCGGGTGCGCGGAGGATCCTTTTATTTTCCGCTTATATTCCGCACAGGCGCGGAACGGGAAGGAAAACATGACGAACGCAGTCTCAGAACTTGGCACGCCCGTCGCGGAACAGCAGTTTGATCCGATCTGGCGAGCAAATCCGAACCGTTATACCGCTGAAGGCGCGAAATATCGCCGTTGCGGTCGTTCGGGTCTCGACCTGCCCATGATCTCACTCGGTCTCTGGCACAACTTCGGCGATGACCGCTCACTGTTGGATCAGCGCGACATCCTGCGCACGGCTTTCGACCTAGGTATCACCCAGTTCGATCTGGCGAACAACTACGGGGTTCCTTACGGTTCTGCCGAAGCGAACTTTGGTCGCCACATGGACCATGACTTTGCCCAGTATCGCGATGAAATGGTCATCGTGTCCAAGGCCGGTTACGACATGTGGGAAGGCCCCTACGGTGCGGGTGGCGGTGGTCGTAAGTACATCCTCAACTCGCTCGATCAGTCGCTGAAGCGCATGCACCTCGACTATGTCGACATCTTCTACTCGCACCGCTACGATGAGACGACTCCGTTGGAAGAAACGATCGGAGCACTGGATCAGGCTGTTCGTTCCGGCAAGGCGCTCTACGTTGGTATTTCCTCCTACGATCCGGAGCAGACTCGTCGCGCGGTTGAACTTGCCCGCGAAATCCGCCTGCCCCTGGTTATCCACCAGCCACGTTACTCGATGCTGGATCGCACGGTTGAAAAAGGCCTGATTGATACCTGCGGTGAGCTCGGTTTGGGCATGGCTGTTTTCAGCCCGCTCGCGCAGGGCCTGCTGACCAGCAAGTACCTCGGCGACGATCGCTTCCCTGCTGGTTCGCGCGTCGCTGAGCAGCGTTACCTGAAGACTGATGTCCTGACGGACGAGCGCGTTGAGCACCTTCGCGCCCTGAATGCTCTGGCTCGGGACCGTGGTCAGACTCTGGCGCAGATGGCGCTGGCGTGGCTACTCCGTGATGAGCGCGTTACGACTGTCCTGGTTGGTGCTTCGTCGTCGCATCAGCTCCGCGATTCCGTTGGTGCGCTCGACAAGTTAGCGTTCAGCGCCGACGAGCTTGCCTTGATTGACGAGCACTCCTTTGTGGCCTCGCTCGTGTGATCCTGTTCGGCACATCTGATTCAGATCGCGCCGACTACACGTTGAGAGGGTGCTTCGTGCCCCGTTTTCGTACGAGAAAAGCGCGCGCGACGGTGGTACGAGGCTCCTTCTTTATGTGGTTTCGGTCATTCACAGGGAGACTAAAATAGGAATAAATGGCTTGAATAAGTCCGCAATGGACTATTGATGTGATGCAAGCCCCATCTGCGAGTTTGTCATTGCGGGGCCTCGCGCGTAAAGTTGTTCTCAGCCAAACGGCAATGCGCTCGTAGCTCAATGGATAGAGCATCTGACTACGGATCAGAAGGTTGGGGGTTCGAGTCCCTTCGAGCGCGCAGCGGCCCCCCTCGGTGCGATCCACCGGCGGGGGTTCTGCGTTTCTACCGAATGATCGGTAACGAGCTCTTGGACAGAGACGTCAAAAAGCTCAGCTAGTGAATCAAGTTCGTTCAATTGCCAGGGGCGCAAGCCTTTCCACCGCTTAGTAATTGCTCCCTGAGACATTCCAAGTTCACGCCCAAGTGCTACCTGATTAATCTGCAGTCGGCCAGCGTGCGCGCGCACGTTTGAAGCAACAATATCGGCGGTGCTGACATGTTCATCTATGACTATTGCTGTGCTCATGTTGCTTATTCTAGTCCAAAAAGGACTATTTGCATTTGTGAATGATTTATTTAGTCCGGCGTGTCGGGGTGGTTTAGTGGCCTGCCCAGCCTTTGCGGATGTGTAGGGATCCGTCTTGGTATTTGCTCCGATGAGCGTGCCGTGTCAGATATTCGTGTCAGATATTGACGGTGACAATCCAGCGGTCAGTGTCGAGGAAAGCTGTTGTTTTGACCGCTGTCATTCGCAGGCCGTTGTCAGCGCGCATGCGTTCCATAGTGTCTGCGACCTGTTCGTGATTGAAAGTGGCGATCGGCTTACCCAGGCAGTTCACTTCCAAGTAGCCATCGGAGAACCCGCCGTGCACGATGAGCATGCAGTGAAACTCTGCAGGAGCATCTGCGCTGGTTGGAGGCCATTTTTCTTTGCGCGCACGACGTGCAATCGTGACGTCAAGGTCGTGCGACGGCTCCAATTGCGTCCAGTTGTCCGACTCGGCAACGATGAGTGTCGGTTCTTTGTATCCGAATAGCTTCTGGAAGAAATCCATGGGTTAAGTGTGGCACGAGGCCACCTACTTCTGCTGGTCATGCTCTTGTTCAGAGGGCGGAGGATGGAGGCGAAACTCGGTTGGCTCAAAATGCGGGGAGTCCAGTGGCTTCAGAATGCGGGGAGTCCGGTGGCTCAGAATGCGGGGAGTCCGGTGGGCGGGGTGACAACCCACGGGTCAAGGGGGAGTGCTCGCAGGGCGTCGATGGGGAGAGTGTCTGCAATGTCGATGGCGGTTCGCGCTCCGTCGATTCCCAAGGAACGACCAATCCATTCGACGGCATTCTCCGTGGTCCATCCAAGTTCATGTAGGTCAGCGAGGGTAACGGCTCCGTCGCGCTTCGCGAGGCGAGAGCCCGCCTCGTTCAATGCCAGTGGCACGTGAACGTAAGTTGGGACCGCGATTCCGAGCAGCGTTGCCAACGCCGCTTGAGCGGGCGCTTGAGACAACAGATCGTCGCCTCGTACCACTTGGTCGACATGCTGGAAGCCGTCATCGACCACCGTGGCCAAGTTGTACGCGGGCACGCCGTCAGCGCGACGCAGCACGAAGTGATCGACGGGGCCGGTGAAAGAACCGTGGAGTTCGTCGAATACGGTCCACTCGCTTGCTGGGGCGCGAAGGCGGAGCGCGGGAGTGCGCCCGAGTTCGGCGAGCTGTTGACGTCGAACCTCGCGCTCAGTGTCAGTCAGGTTGAGGCACGTGCCGGGGTAGTGACCCGGCGGAACATGGGGAGCAGACGCGGCTTCTTTAATGTCCTTGCGGGAGCAGTAGCACTCGAACGCATATCCCTGCTCGACCAGGTACTCGAGCGCCTGCATGTGTGCGGCAGAACGCGTCGTCTGCACCAGTATTGTGCCATCCCAGTCCAGTCCGATTGCTTTCAGGTCAGCGATCTGGCGGTCGGCGCTGCCCGAACGCACGCGGTCAATATCTTCCATGCGCAGGACAAACGAGCGCCCGCTATTACGCGCCCAGGCCCAAGCGAGGATCGCGGTCCGCAGATTCCCGACGTGAAAATCCCCGGTAGGAGAGGGCGCAAAACGCCCCACACCTTGCTGAATGAGGGAACCGCTGGTCATGGGTTTAGTGTACAAACTGCGCCGATAGGGCAGGCTGATCGTTCCTGCCCGAGTCTCGTGAACCGTAGACTGGACGCGATGAATGATTCTGCGAAGCCCGTCCAGCGCCTCTGGCCGTATGTTGCCGTTGGTGGTGCGTTGGGCGCGCTTGTTCGCGCTGGCGTGGACTATCTGACAGTGTTCTTTCCCGATTCTGAGGTCATTTCGCACGCGGTTCCCATCATGTGGTCGACGGTTCTCGTGAATCTTCTCGGCGCGTTTGTGCTTGGTGTGGTCGTGCCGCTTTTTACTGATCCCTCACGCGAGCGTGTGCGCCTGCTGGTTGTCACCGGCTTCCTGGGAGCGTTCACGACCTACGGCACGCTGATCGCTGCAACTGCGAATGGGATGATCGCGTCCGGATCTATTGTTGGGGCGATTGTTCCGGCGCTCGCGTCGCTGACGTTGCTTTTCTTTGGCGTCGTGTGCGCGGGGTGCGGTTGTGCGCTGGGCCGCTTCGTAAAGTTCGGCGTTTTCGAGGTCGTTGAGGTGAGTGACGAGGCCGGGTCCAGCGTTTCATCTCCGTCTTCTGATGCGGCCGGGATGATCGACCGTGACACCTTCGCTGAGGAGGAACAATGATCGTTCTCTTCAGCGTGCTCGGCACGGCCCTCGGCGGAGCAGTCGGTGCCCTCTCGCGCTGGAAACTCGATCTGGCTGTAAAAACCAGGTGGATGGGCAAGCGCGCGTTGGCTGGAAAGCCTCTCCGCCCTTACGTCGGCATCGTGGTCGTCAATACGGTGGGTTGTTTCCTGCTTGGCCTTCTGACCGGGATCCTCCCGCTACTCGCGGTCCTTGTCGCCGGCGGCTCTAAGGTCGACTATTCGGGCGTCACCGGAACCGTGCGCTTTGCCCTGTCAACGGGTTTCCTTGGTGGCTTCACCACGTTCTCAACCGCGGTCCTGGATGCTTGGACCGAGGTGGGGGCTCATCGGGTCCGCGCCGGAATGAGTCTGATTGTCGTCGGCTGGGTGAGCGGCCTCGTCGCCTATCTGCTGGGACTTGGATTAACGGCACTCGTCTCCTATCTGCTGGGGATCGGATGAGCTGTATCTGTCGCCTAAGGTGAAATTCGCGATCTGGATTACTGTTCGCACGCTGACGGTTACCGAAATGTGATCGCATAAAACTGCAGGTCAGGCTCACTTTTATTTCACATCGTGGCGTTACGTAACAGAAAATTTGGGTGGCGCGGACTTGCCTCCTATGCTGAAAACATCAACGCAGCACGAAAACGCGCCGAAAATCCGGCGCGCACGATCTGAATCGAAGGAGGGCGTCATGATTGACCTTGCCGGAGTGCGAAAGGTTTACTCCGTCAAAGGCGGCAACGAGGTTGTTGCGCTCGACAACGTCACCCTCCACGTTGAACGTGGTTCCATCCACGGAATCGTTGGCCAGTCTGGTGCGGGCAAGTCAACGCTCATCCGATGCCTGACCGCGCTTGAACACCCCAGTGACGGCAATATCGTCGTCGACGGGCTCGACCTGGCGCAGTTGCGTGGCAAAGCCCTGCGAGAAGCTCGTCGCAAGATCGGCATGGTCTTCCAGGCCGCGAACCTGCTGGACTCGCGCACCGCGGCGCAGAACATCGGTTACCCCCTGAAACTTGCGGGCGTACCGAAGGATCAGATCAAAGCGCGCGTTGAAGAACTACTTGCCCTTGTCGGTCTTTCTGGACGAGGCGACTCATATCCGTCTCAGCTTTCCGGTGGTCAGCGTCAGCGCGTCGGCATTGCTCGAGCGCTCGCGGACAATCCCAGCGTTTTGCTGTGTGACGAGCCCACCTCCGCGCTCGACACCGAATCGACGCGCCAGATTCTGGAACTCATCCGCAAGGTTCGCGACTTAGAAGGTGTGACCGTTCTGGTCATCACCCACGAAATGGCTGTCGTCCGCGAAATCTGCGACTCCGTTACCCTGCTCGGTCACGGTCGCGTTATCCAGACGGGCACTGTCGAAGAGGTCGTTGCCGACCCGTCCAGCCCACTCTCGCGTGAACTCGTTCCCGCACCGTCCGTTGACGATGCTGACCTGCGCGAAGGCACCACGCTTCTCGACGTTATCTTCACATCGCACCCCGGCGTGCCCACCGGTGCGACCGTTCTGAACCTCGCCGCCTCAATGGGCGCCGATGTGACAGCCGGAACCTTCGAATCTATCGGAATGACTCAGGTTGGTCGCCTGGCACTCTCCGTGCCCAGCTATCACTCGAAGCAAATTCTTTCTGAACTGCGTGAACACGACATCTACGCCGAGGTGAGGTCCGCATGACACCCGTTCTTCCCTCCCTCTACACGTCGCTTGTAGGCCTGTTGCCCGCAGGGTTGCTACCTGCTGGGCTCCTGTCCGTTGGTGTGAACGACCCGAAGTGGCTGGATAACCCGGCGCTGACGAAGCAGTTCCTGCCGGCAATCGGAGAAACCCTGGCGATGATGGGCTTCTCCACGCTGTTCACCGTCCTGCTCGGTATTCCGCTTGGTCTGTTGCTTGTTCAGACTGCCAAGAATGGCCTGACTCCGAACAAGACCATCTACCAGACCGCGTCGGCGATCGTGAACGTCATCCGCTCGCTGCCGTTCATCATCGGCATCGTCGTCCTACTGCCCGTTACCCGCATCATTGTGGGAACAACGCTCGGCTGGCAGGCAACCGTCGTCCCACTCGTGCTCCTATCGGTGCCGTACTTCGCGCGCCTCGTCGAATCGAACATTCTTGCGATCGACTCCGGCAAAATCGAAGCAGCCCAGATGATGGGCGCAACAAACCGCCAGATCCGCTGGGGCGTTCAGGTTCGCGAAGCCGCACCTGCGCTGGTGCAGTCCACGACCACGCTTGCTATTACTCTGATCGGCTACTCCGCAATGGCGGGTGCCGTTGGCGGTGGTGGCCTTGGGCAGATGGCCATCAACTACGGCTACAACCGTTGGCAGGACGACGTCATGATCGCCACGGTTATCGCGATTATCGTGATCGTCCAGCTGGTTCAGATGATTGGTGACATGATCAGCCGACTGGTGGATCACCGCTGAGTCGACCACCAGTCGGGTAACCGACAGGCCAGCACTGTTCAATCAATCGTTTCACATCGAGTGACCATTCAGTGGTCTATTTCGTTACACAGTCTTCATACCCGGACGTCTGTGCTCCCCTTGGGGTTGAGCGACTACGTTTCTAGGTAACAACACAGAAAGAGGAATTCTCATGCGTTCCATCCGTAATCTTGTCGCTGCTGGTGCAGCAACCGTCCTTGCCCTCGGCCTCGCAGCGTGTGGCTCCGCCGATTCCGACTCGTCCGCTTCCGGCTCTGCAGGTTCCGCTTCCGGCGACACCATCACCCTGAAGGTTGGCGCCACCCCGGCACCGCACGCAAAGATCCTGCAGTACATCCAAGACAACCTGGCAGCTGACGCGGGCCTGAACCTCGACATCGTTGAGTACACCGACTACATCCTGCCGAACTCCGCCCTGAACGACGGCGAGATCGACGCGAACTTCTACCAGACCGTCCCCTACCTGGAGACCGCTGAAGCAGAAAACGGCTACGACTTCACCGCCGGTGAAGGTATCCACCTTGAGCCGCTCGCAATCTACTCGTCGAAGATCAAGTCGCTGGACGAACTGCCAGCAGGTGCAAAGATCGGCATCATCGATGACGTCACCAACCAGTCTCGTGCACTGACGCTGCTCTCTCAGCAGGGCCTCGTCGAACTGCCGACCGACGGTTCCGACGCCAACGTGAACAACGTGAAGATCCTCGGCGACTTCACCTTCCAGGAAGTTCAAGGCGCCCAGCTGGTTCGCTCCCTGCAGGACGTTGACATCGCCGTTATCAACGGCAATTACGCCCAGGAAGGCGGCCTGTCGCAGGCTAACGACGCCCTGGTCGTCGAGTCCCCCAAGAACAACCCGGCAGTGAACGTTCTCGTCTGGAAGGCCGACACTGACAAGGCCGAAGCGATCACGAAGCTTGAAGAATTGCTCCACTCCGATGAGGTCAAGTCCTACATTGAACAGACCTGGGCCGACGGCTCCGTCATCCCCGCGTTCTGATTGGTACTGCTGACCAGTCACCGTTGCTGATTGGCGAGCTTGGTAGCTGACCAGCCAACTTCCGGGGGACAGTTCACTGGTCGGGGTGGCCCTCAGCTCAACTCAAGTGCTGGTCGCTACCGAATAGCTTCGCTTGTCTGCGTGAATGCTTGTTCAAGTCGCGGTCAGCGTAATCAGTGCGATCAGTGAGTTTCCAGCGCGAACTCGGCGTCCGGTTCCTTGGTGAAGCGGTTGCGCAGGTCGCGACGGAAGATTTCAATGACCCACATCCAGACGATGTGGCCGAAGATCTCGGAGAAGTGCTCCTGCCACGGCTGATCCCACGGTGCCGGGACGATGCCCATGAGTGGCATGAGGATGACGTGGAAGCCGATCCACACGAGGATGCCGAAGACGGCGCCTTGCCAGAGCTTGACTTGCGGGAAGCGCTCAGCGAGCACGCAGTAAACGATGGCGACGACGATCGAGAAGGAGAAGTGGATGATGAAGGACATCCACGGCAGGCCTTCGTTGCCGTTGAAGGTGTAGGTGGCGTGCGTGAGGTCGGGGTTCATGCCGAACAATTCAAGCAGGGACTGCGGCGGGTTGGTGGCGTTGCGTTCCGGCGTACGCGGGGGCAGTGGTACCTCCCAACCGAATTTGATGATGGCGGAGATGATGCCGCCGATGAGGCCAACAAGTGCTGCAACGCCGTACTTGCGACGCTTCGGATCAGTCTGTGTGATGTTCATGCTGTCAGCATATGCCAATCGGTTGATAGTATGTAAGCGATTAAACGCTTCACATCACATGTAAATCTCTGGCGCTGAGTAAACAACCAGGGATATTCGTCCTCGTTGTTCATGTGTTGAATCCTAAGAGAGCCGAAGGAGCAAAAAGCAGAGAGCCACCCCGAGTGGAGTGGCTCTCTACTTCAGATATGTACGGCGTTCACTATGAAAGTGAACGTGCATGCAACAGCGTCAGTCAACGATGCCGTAAAGACGGTCGCCAGCGTCACCGAGACCCGGGACGATGTAGGACTTCTCGTTGAGGTGGTCGTCAACAGCAGCGACAACAACCTTGACGTCTGCGCGGTCGCCGACTGCTTTTTCAAGTTCGGCGATGCCCTCCGGAGCTGCGAGAATGCAGACGCAGGTGACATCCTTGGCGCCACGTTCAAACAGGTAGTTCGTTGCTGCGACCATGGTATGACCGGTGGCGAGCATCGGGTCGAGGATGAAGCACTGGCGACCGGACAGGTCGTCGGGCAGGCGGTTGGCGTAGGTTTCGATTTCGAGGGTGTCCTCGTCGCGACGCATGCCGAGGAAGCCGACTTCTGCGGTCGGGACTAGGCGGGTCATGCCTTCGAGCATGCCCAGGCCTGCGCGCAGGACGGGGACGACGATAGGGCGCGGTTCGGAGATCTGCAGGCCAACGGTTGGGGCGACGGGCGTGTTGATCGCGGTTTCGGAAACGGCGACGTTGCGCGTGGCCTCGTAGGCGAGCAGTGTGACGAGCTCGTCGACGAGCTGGCGGAAGGTTGCGGACGGCGTTTCGCGGTCGCGCAGAACGGTGAGCTTATGGCTAACAAGCGGGTGGTCCGCGACATGAAGATGCATAGTTCAAGGCTACCGCGCGCGGGCGGGCAGTGGGTAGCGCGCCGGCGTTTTCGTGATTATTCCGCCTCGGTGCCACTTGTGTTTGATGGGGGACGAGGCCCGGATCCGTAATGTGAGGGTGATTCCTTGATTGCGCCGGACGATATTGGGACGATGTATCAGGTGGAGAGATAGGCGGATTTTTGAGTGAAAGGCGCGTGAAAAAGCCGTTTTTCCTGAGAGTTTCCTGCACGGTTGGATAGTGCGATTCAATTTGTATATGCCTGCCGGTAGGCTGTAGGCGTGACACCAATGGACCGTTATCGTGACGCGATGAGTCGCGCTTTGTTCTACGCCAACCAGGCCCGTGAATCGGGCGATGTGCCGGTTGGTGCCGTTGTCATTGATTCGCTGGGGCGGATTGTTGGTAAGGGCTGGAATACTCGCGAGGCCGCGCATGATCCGTGCGGTCACGCAGAGATCAATGCGCTTCGCGAGGCTGGCAAGACCTTGAAGCGTTGGAATCTTGTGGGCTGCACGCTGGTTGTCACGCTTGAGCCGTGCACGATGTGCGCGGGGGCGGCATTGGCGTCACGTGTTGATCGCGTGGTGTTTGGCGCGTGGGATCCGAAGGCTGGCGCGGCGGGTTCGTTACGTGATGTGTTGCGTGATTCTCGGATGAATCACAGCCTTGAGGTCATTCCGGGTGTCTTAGGTGTCGAAGCCACGATCCAGCTGAAAGCGTTCTTCCAAGACAAGCGCGAAACTACGGCTGAGCCGACGGGGCGTGGTGCTCTGGCAAGTGAGCCAGTTGTTGTCCCTACCTTCGAGACTATTGCGTCGTGGAATCACCCGGATTCGCTCGAGTCTTCGGACTCCGTTTCAGACAGTGACATGGAAGCGAAGAACTCTGAAGAGCCTACGCAGCAGTCTGTTACGACGTTGCTTCCGCAGATGGAGCGAGCTTCGCAACCAGTGTCTGATCGGGTGAAACCCGAAAATTCGGGCCTCGTCGCTTCAAAGGTGGATGCGGTGCCAGCTAGGGAAACGACGTCCGCTGTATCTGCGCCCACTCGCGCAAAGCATGCGGGCACCCCGGCAGATGTGCGCATAGTGGCGGGTATTTCGTTGCGTAGTCACGCGTTTCAGCGGGCGAAGCACTGATCGGTGCGCGGTTGGCAGAATGCCTGCATAACGACGGGGACAAGGTGTGGAACGTATCGCATGGGCGGACCTCGTGTGGAGTTTGCCGGCGACTTCTGTTTATACTTGTGCGCATTGGTAGCGTGTCCGAGCGGCCGAAGGTGCAGCACTCGAAATGCTGTGTGGTGTAACAGCCACCCAGGGTTCAAATCCCTGCGCTACCGCCAGAGTGTCCCGCAGTCGTTGACTGCGGGACACATTTTATGCCGAGCGTCTGCACCCCGTGGCGTATTCGGCAATGACTTAGAAGCCGGCGCCTCGCATAACGTTCATCATGGAGCGGACGTGTTCGCGCGTGTCGATGATGGGTGCAACGAAGGCGTTCCATGCGCGGATTGACATGAGGGTGACAGCCGTCGAAATGATCGACGTGATGATCGCGGATGCGAGCGTCGCAGTGCCGGTCAAGACCGCAGTGATGATTACGATCAGGCTGACGGCGCTGGCGCCCCATTCCCACCAGCGGGTGATGCCTCGTGTCGTGCTGTTGTTCATGTGGTGCACCGTTGTCGTGAATGAGACGCAGAATGCGACCGCTGAGACGACGAAGGGAATGGAGCCGGTGGATGCGGAAGCGAAGATTCCGCTGAGCAACCATGAGAGCCAGGTGATAAACACGAATGCGGTTGCTCGCCCGTTTTCTGCGCGTTTACGCAGGTAACTCCAGGTGGCGAATGTGATTGCGATGGCGACGAGCGTTGAAATAAGTCCCGTCGCAACGAGTGCTGACGTGCTTGCCAGCATTGTGTTCAACGGTGCTGTAATTCCTGCGATTGCTGGGATCAGGGAGGTGAACGCTAGGAGCATGTTCAGGATGAGTGCGACGAGGAGAGAAATCCCCAAGACCTGCAGGCTGGGCAGTTGTGTTTCGCTCAGGCGTGCGGTGGGGATTGAGTCACCGGAGTATTCTCGCCCGACGTTTCCTGAGGTGTACGAGGCCGTGCCCGCTTGGGTGGTCGTCGGCTGGGGTGCGGTCTGCTCGTTGGTGCCCGGCGTTGAACGCTGGGTGAAGCGAACGTGGTCGCGCGAATCCAGCGTGGAGTTGCCGGCCGAAGATGCTGATCCCGCGGAGGGGCGCCCACTGGGGGTGGGATCATCGAAGATGAGTTCGACTTCGCGAGGTTCGGGGCTACCGATGGTGCTCATGGGTATATTCCATCGCACTCGTCTGAATGTTTCCTGAATCTTGGCTGAGCAAGAGCTTGTGTGCGCTGTAGACGAACAAACGGCGCAAGCTGGCCGAGTATGACCGTTATTCGATTGCGGTATCGTCCACAAGACCGACGAGGAAACCGTCTTCGTCAATCACGGATCCGCCGACGGCGGTGACGATGATTTCTGCGACCTTCTCAATGTCACGCGATGAGCGCATGCGCTCCAAACGCGCTGTTCGTGACACTCCGGTCGGTGGCTCAAGCATTCCTACCGGCAACCATTTCAGGTGATATTCGATGATGACGCCCGTTGTCCACGACTCCCAACGCAGAACCTGGGGGGGACGAGGAATCGGCTCTACTTCGATCATCAGATCTGACCGGTTCGCGATCGGGGTGACAAGCGCGTACCCGGCAACAACTTCGGGGGTGGCACCGACTTCTTTCGCTGTCTTTTCGGCCAGTTCGCGTGCTTTCGCGATCTTTGTCGCGATATCTGTGCGGATTGTTCCAGGTTCCGCAGTGATCGCAGCATTTTTTTGAACCATCTGCTGCGCGGACTGCGGTGCGGGAGTGGCAATCTGACGTGAATCTGTGAGCTGTGGGAAATGAGGCTTTAGCAGGTTCAACAGGTCCTCAGGATCCAGCCAGCGTGGAGTGTATACGGTCAACGAAACCGCTGAATCAGGATCCGGGGCGATCATCTTCCCCGAATCGGCGACGCGAACAGCGCCACCCAGGCGTCGAGCCATCCGCTTCAGTGCGGTCAAAATCCGGTACTCTAGGCCGACGGGAACTCCATCGGGGAAAACGCTTGCCCACTCGTCGAGGACGGCAAGCTGAGGATCCACGGGATTTCTGCGCGACTTTGGGCATTCCAACACCCACACGTTTGTTAGTGAAGCGGGGGTCTTGAGCGTCTTACGTAGAGTTGCGTCAATGCTCCACGGTCCCACCAGTCGTGCCTCGCCAACAAGGTGTAGCTGACCGGCTCCCTCCCAGCGAGCTTCATCCCAAATTGACAGGGCGAGTGCCTCAATTTCTAAAGGATCTACTTCATCGGCCAATAACAGCAGATGATGTTCAGAGGCTGTGGCCTCGTCGATTGAACGCGCGGGAGCGGAAGTCGAAATTGTTGCCGAAATTGGAGCAACCTGCGACGTCTGCGAAACGCCTTCGGCGCCAACGGAGAAGGTTTGCGAAAACTCGGACAGAGAGGTGATGGCATTCAACGACGTTGAGGTGAGCGACGTTGAATCACCAACATAATCTTCGGTCAACGAGGAGCGTGAACGCGAAGATGCGTCTGCCATGCGATCGCGCAAAGAGCGACGCGCCGGCGCACCGGGAACACTATTCGTCCCAGTGCCCTCGTTGTTATCCGAAACCTCGTCTGACACGTTCGTTCAACGCTCGATTCGAGTGCGGTTGAAACGCAGGTGCGTGCGCGACGGAGTCGGGCCACGCTGACCCTGGTAGTGCGAACCCAAACCGGATGAACCGTAGGGGTGCTCCGCCGGAGATGACAGATCGAAGAAGCACAGCTGGCCAATCTTCATGCCCGGGTAGAGCAGGATAGGCATGGTCGCCGTGTTCGAAAGCTCCAGCGTGACGTGGCCGGAGAACCCGGGATCAATGAAGCCAGCGGTCGAGTGCGTCAGCAGACCCAAGCGACCAAGCGACGACTTACCTTCAAGACGCGCTGCAATGTCATCACCCAAGGTGACCAGTTCGTAGGTTGCTCCCAGTACGAACTCGCCCGGGTGCAGAACGAACGGCCGATCCGGCCCCACATCAACCTGATGCGTCAGATCTGTCTGATCAGCGGACGGATCAATCACGGCGTAACGGTGGTTGTCGAAAAGACGGAACAACCTGTCCAAACGCAC
This sequence comes from Pauljensenia sp. UMB9872, assembly GCF_030212665.1. Classification (NCBI taxonomy): domain Bacteria; kingdom Bacillati; phylum Actinomycetota; class Actinomycetes; order Actinomycetales; family Actinomycetaceae; genus Pauljensenia; species Pauljensenia sp. UMB9872. Next base: position 13,504 of record NZ_JASOER010000019.1, read on the forward strand.
GTCAATACTTGCGGGCTGAATCAGGTCCCGATCAAGCGGGTCCAGCTGAATACGCCCAGAATCAAGGCCGGCATTAATATCGCGATCGCTCAATAGCATGGCCCAATTGTTTCACATTCACGGCGACCGTTTAGGCTGATGGTCATGTCCTCTTCCTCTTCTGGCGCTGTTCGTGGCGAAAGTGCGCCCGCAAGCTCGGCCTCGACCACTCGGCAGGCCAAACGCAACGAGGTGCTGATCGGCCTCGTGAATTGGATGAAGAAAAACAAGCGCGAACTCCCTATGCGCGCCGAGGACGTGACACCGTGGGGAACTCTGGTTGGCGAAGTGATGAGCCAGCAAACACCCATGCCTCGTGTCCAACCGATTTGGAGCCGGTGGATGCAATTGTGGCCGACGCCCGCTGCGCTCGCGGCTGCTCCTGCGTCGCGGGTTCTGGTCGAGTGGGGGAGGCTCGGCTATCCGTCGCGCGCACTGCGCCTTCGCGAGTGTGCGATCGTCATTAGTGAGCGCCCAGGTGGCCAGGTTCCCGCCGACTTTGAGTCGTTGTGTAGTCTGCCGGGCATCGGCCCGTACACGGCATCTGCGCTGATGTCGTTCCAGTTTCATGAGCGTCGCGCGGTGCTCGATACGAATATTCGACGTGTGATTGCGCGAATTTTCAGCGGGATTGAGCGACCTGCATCTTCGTCGCCGACTCGCGTCGAGAGGGAGCTCGCCGATTCCCTGCTACCGTCGTCGGGCGCTGAGTGTGCGACGTGGAACCTTGCGCTGATGGAGTTCGGGGCGATCTCGTGCACATCGAAGAATCCCGCGTGTGATACGTGTCCGCTTGTAGCCGAGTGCGCATGGTTCGTTGCCGGGCGTCCAATGGTCGAGGTCAAGAGAAAGTCTCAGGCCTGGGCGGGCACGGACCGGCAGGCGCGCGGGCGAGTGGTGCAACTGTTGCGCGACCTGCACGTTTCCGGGGACTCATCAGCTTCTTCCGCCAGTTCCGATTCTCCCGTTGCTTCCGGTGATTCGTCAGCTACCGGCAATGTACCTTCCCCAATCGACGAGGCCGCCCCGACAGTTTCGTACTCTGCGGCGTTAGAAGTGGCGACCTTACCGGGTAGTGACCTTGACCAGGCTCCCCGTGTGATCGAAGGCTTGCTTGCCGATGGTCTGCTGGTGCGCGTCGGCGAGGATCGCCTAGCTCTTCCGCGCTGATTGTCCCCGCTTGCACACTGCCACTGAGGCAGATTGTCAGTACCGGATCGCGTCGATTGGTTTGACTCTGACGGCAGCGAGCGCAGGGATAATTCCGCAGAGAGCGCCGATTCCCGTGGAGATGGCAATGCCGTCGATGGCTGCGCTCATCGGGAATGGTGGGCGTTCCTGCAGGTAGATGCCCAATAACGTGTCAAGTGGCAGTAGTCGGATCACGATGATGGCAATTCCGACACCGATGACGCCGGCGACGAAGGTGGCGACAACCGACTCCATGAAGACCGCGAAGAAGACTCGTTTAGCTGATGCTCCCATAGCTCGCCGGATGCCGATTTCTCGGATGCGTTGGCGCACGGTGACGATCGCGACGTTCAGTAGCCCGAGTGCGCCCAGCAGGATGACGATGCCACCGATGACCATGATGACGGTGCGGATCGTATTCATGGTGGATTGTCCGCCGTCGTAGTCTTCACCGCCGTAGACGTCGCCTTTCCAGCCTTTGCCGAGTACGGATGCGAGTGCTTTGGGGAGCAGGTCTCGTGCTTGTTCCGCCTGGTCAGCTCCGGTCCAGACCAGCATTTCAACACCGTTTGATGTGGGGGATTGTCCGCTGAGTGCGGCCGACTGTGATTTGGTGAACTGCCAGGCGGTGTAGTCGATGTAGGCGGTTGGGCTGTCCCATTGCGAGTTGGATTTGATGACTCCGACGACGCGGTATTGGGTGGCGGAAGCATCGTTGGCGTGCAGGACGATAGGGTCTGCAATATTCGCGTGAGCTAGGTATTCCCAGAGCGTGGAGTTGATGACGATGGGGACGACTCGCTGGTTGGCGTCGCCCGCATCGATCCACCTGCCGACGATTGGGGTCAATCGGAATAGCGTGGAGTACGCGGGGTCGATGGCTTTGACGGCTGTGGACGTTTCCATCGTTGTGAGGTCCTGCGTCGTGGGGACTCCTCGGTATGAACCGGTTTTTGAGATCTGTTCTATCTCAGTGAAGGTGATGCTCCCTGTTTCGAGCCTAGACCAGTAGGGGATTTGCAGGCGTTGAGCAACGGTTGTCATGGCGTCACCCATGGGGTCGTGAATGACGCCGGTGAGTGCAGCGAGTGCGTTGCTTCCGTCGCTGCTCGTTGCGCCTTGGGTTGCTGAGTCGCTGTTGGTAGTCGGCATTCCTTCGGCGTTTATTGTGGTGTCAGTTTCGCTTTCGGTCGACGAGGCCGCGTCTGTCCCACCGGTGTCTGAACTGGTTTTTGACGCGCTGACGTGCAGAGTAATGGATCGGCCTGAGTAGACTTCCTCAAGTTCTTTATTGACCTGAACCAACATGTCGCCAATGGCGATGACTGAGGACATGGCTGCGACGGCCGCGACGACGCCGACAAGGGAGAGGATGACTCGGGCTTTTTGTACTTTGACTTCGCCCCATGCTTCTACGAGGGCGCCGATGATCTGGTTGAGTGCGTTCATTCCTGAGTCTCCTCCTCTTCGTTCCGACCACCGGTTGCGGGGGAGGTGACCAGTTGGGTGGGGTCGGCCTCGTCGATTGAAGGACGGGTGGCGGAAAGATCGTGGGAGTCGATTGCGTGCAGGATACCGTCGGCGAGCTGGAAGATTCTCTTTGCGCGCGAGGCGACCGCGAAATCGTGGGTGATGACGATGAGGGCGGCGTTGTTTTCTCTGGCGACGGTTTCAAGGAGTTCCATGACCAGTGCGCCGGTTTCGGGGTCGAGTGCGCCGGTGGGCTCGTCGGCGAGGATGACTCTTGGCTGGTGGACAAGGGCACGTGCGATGGCGATGCGCTGCTGTTCGCCACCAGACATTTGGGAGGGGTAGGAGTTGAGGCGATCGCCGAGCCCCACGCGGTCGAGCATGGAAGCGGCAAGTGTGCGACGCCTCCAAAATGCTTGTCCAGTTGCGTAGAGCAATGGGACTTCAACGTTTTCAACTGCCGTGCGCGCATTGAAAATGTTGAACTGCTGGAACACGAAGCCGAAGGTTGAACCGCGCAGGGCAGAGCGCTTCCCTTCGCCCAGGCGTGTCACGTCAATGTCGTTGATCGTGTACGTTCCGTCAGTTGGCAGATCCAGCAGACCAATGATGTTGAGCATCGTCGATTTGCCGGTGCCGGAGCGCCCCACGATGGAAATGTGGTCGCCGGGATCGACGCTCAGGTCGACGCCACGCAGGATTCTCAGGTCGGACCCGTCGGGTAGTTGAACCGTCCGGGTGACCTGGGCGAGTTCGATCAGGCTCATGTCAGCCCGCCGAGCTTTCAGTGGTGACCGTCAGGGGAGTGGCTCCATCTACACCGGATTCACTGCCCCGTGTTGCGTCTGAGCTGGCGGTGGGAATGAATTCGAGCACCGAGTCGGATTCCGTCAGGCCTTCCTTGATCTCGACGATTTCGCCGTCAGTCAGACCCAAGGTGACAGGCTTCTTTTCGGGCTTGCCGGCTCCATCAGTGGCGGGAATGTAAACGAATCCGCTTTGGAAACGGCCTTCAACAGCGCTGACGGGGAGCGTGAGGACGTCGGTTGCGGAGCCTGCGACAATGTCCATTTTCAAGCCGAGGCCGGGGAAGACCTTCTGATCTGCTGGGATTGCGCAACGTGCTTGGATGCCGGTGCTCTGCTGGTTCTCTCCCTGTTGATTCGTGTTCTTCTGTGTCGTGTCAGGCGTGACGATCTTGAGTCCCGAGCAGGTGAAAGGTGCGGGCCCATTAGTGATGGTCACAGTTGCTTCGGAGGGTGTTTCTTGAATGCGGTACAGCTGGTCGGCGTTCAGAGTTGCCACGGCGGAATAGGTGGAGGGGGCGATGGTTCCCAGCTGGTCGCCGATGCTGAACTCCTGGCCGAGTAGCGCACTGAGATGCAGGGTGCCACTGGCGGGGGCAGTGATGTCCGTGTACGTGTAGGTCGGCGTCGGCCTGATCTCTTCGTCGCCGGTCGTCAAAGAGTTATCGCTGTCGTTTACTTTGCGCACCTGCAGGATCATGGCTCCTGCTTCGACGTATGTGCCGTCACTGACGGCGATGTAGTTGACGGTGCCAGCTCCGGTTGCTTTAACAACGGTGGAGGGATCGTTTTCGATGTTGCCGTTGACCGAGACGGTGTTCGTGATGTCCGCTTTCGTCGGGCTGACCGTCATCTGCCCGTAATTCGCGTTCGGATCAAGGGGTTGATCGCTTTGGTCCGCCCCAGTGGAAGGAAAGAATGCGAATTTCACGAGGCTGATCGCGATGATGATCCATACACCTGTCTTAATCAGGGCGATGATCTTTTGAAAACGCGGGGACGTGGAAGAGGACACGAATACTCCTAGACGCTCGTCAACGTTGATGGTTCCCAACGGTATCAGTGCCCCGTGTCGCGGGGGAATGAGGACACTGACAAATCAGGGGTGATTCAGGGTTAGCCAGGGTTGTGTGAATTCTGGTTTGAGACTGTCGAAAAATTGCGAGTTTGGGCGCAAAGAAAGGTGAAAATACCTAGTCAAATACAGTCTTGGCTCGGCAGAACGGAAGAGAATAACGACCCTACTGACCGCGCTTCACGGCTTCGAGCAACATGACCGCCACGTCTTTCACCTCGGGCAGGGAAGTGGCTTCCGTCAACGAGGCGCCGTCAGCAGGTGCGCCCTGGCCAGAGCCGGACATGAAGCCCGCCGAGGAGCCGGACGCGGACCCCAGCATCTGTGAACAAAACGGGCACGCAGTGGCGACCACGTCCGCGCCTGTTGATGCTGCCTCGACAATGCGAGCATCGGCAATGCGGGTGCCTCGTGATTCTTCGAACCAGGCGTGCGCGCCACCGGCACCGCAGCACATGGCACGGTCGCGGTTACGAGGCATCTCAACAACCTCAACACCTGGGATGGAAGCGACCAGTTCGCGCGGTGGCTCGTAAACGCGGTTATGGCGACCCAGGTAGCAGGCATCGTGATAGGTGACGTGCAGGGGACGACCCGCCTGGTCGGTATCGGACGGAGAGCCTGGAGCAACCGGCTTCAGCAGACCGTCGCGCACTAGGCGGTTCAGCAACTGGGTGTGGTGGATGACATCGAAGTGACCGCCGAGCTCGGGGTACTCGCCAGCAATCGTGTTGAAGCAGTGAGCGCACGAGACAACGATCTTCTGAGCCTTCGCCTCATTCAGAGTCTCAATCGCCTGTGCGGCGAGCATCTGGAAGAGAACCTCATTGCCGGCACGGCGCGCAGCATCACCCGTGCACGACTCACCCGAACCGAGGACAGCGAAGGAAACGCCGGCAGTGTGCAATAGCTCTGCCACGGCAGCACTGGTCTGCTTTGCCTTATCGTCGAAAGCGCCCGCGCACCCCACCCAGAACAGGTAGTCGACCTCTTCAGCGGTCTCGATATCTTCACCGATCACGGGCACGTCGAACTCCAGGTTCTTCGCCCACTCCAAACGCTTTCGTGCCGGTTGGTTGTAAGGGTTGGCCTTTGATTCCATGCCACGGAATGCGCGTCCCAGTTCGCGTGGGAACGCGGCTTCCATCAGCACTTGGTGGCGACGCAGGTCAAGAATGTGGTCGATGTGCTCAATGTCGGCGGGGCATTGTTCGACGCAGGCGCCACACATCGTGCAATCCCAGAGGACTTCCTCGCTGATAACGCCGGGAACCAGTGGGCCGGCGACGTCAGTGACGCCCTCAGGACCAGTTGCCCCGGATGCGGAAAGCATCTGCAGGACATCGAAGGAATGCGGGGAAGGTTCAACGCCCTTATCCAGCATCAGATCGCCGTGCTCGATCACGTCGGCAACAGTGCGGTCACCGGGGACGTTACCGTCAACAAGTTCCTGAGAGACGATCTCTTTATTCGACGCTGACTCCATGTGGTCGCGCATCGACATGATTACAAGCTTGGGGGAGAGGGGTTTGCCCGTATTCCACGCGGGGCAGAGTTCCTGACAACGACCACATTCCGTGCAGGCATACAGGTCAAGGCGTGCCTTCCACGACAGGTCGGTGGCACTGCCCGTACCCAGAATCGTGTCCTCGGGAAGGTCTTCGAACTGTTCTTCACTGGTCACCGGCGCGCCGTTAATCAGCATGTGGTCGGCGGGACCAAGCGACTTTTTCCCGTCATCGTTGCGACGCGCATACAGGTTGACGATCGCAACGAAACGGTGCCATGCAACGCCCATCGACGTCTGCACGCCGACGACCATCATCCAGAGCATCGACGTCATGATCTTGGCAGTCGCAACCACGATGATCGCGTTTGCAAGACCGGTTGAGCCAAGCCCAGCCTTCATAGCAAGCGCCCCGATCCACCCGGTGAGCGGGAAGTGAACAATCAGAGGCAACGGCCATTCCTGACCCACATTCTGTTCGGACATCAGGCCGTATTCGAGGCCTCGTAAACCGATGATGCACACGCACACAATCAGAACAACCCACTCGACGAACAGCGCCTGCCACTTCGTCGACCCGAGGAAACGCGATGCCAACCCTTGCGGTGAACCGTCGCGCGGGTGCGGGCAGGACAGTGGCGCGTCGTCACCCGTCAGGGAAGCCGGATCATCATTCGACACGGCTGCCTCAGCGACACTGCCGTGGCCAGCGCGCGTGCGCACGGTCATCAGGTAGATGATGCCCAGCAGGCCACCCCAGGCGAGGACCTCTGTCAGCCACTCCCACGGCGCAAAATGCCCCAGCAGTGGCAGGGCATACATCTGATCGCGCAACTGCCCATAGCCGGCAACAAGCGTGAGGAACAGCAGAGGGAAAGAGATCATCACCAGCCAGTGAGCGACCTTCACCCACGGGCGATGCTTGAATTCACGGTGAGTCAAAATCGTAGAAATCATCGACCATAGACGCTTGCCCACCGGGCGCAAGCGCCCCGGATCAGGCTGGCCCTGGTTGACCTGACGCCAGATATGTGCGACACCGCGACCGAACGCCAGCAGGGCGAGCAGAGTCACCAGCAGGGAAAACACCCAGCACACAACACTCAGAGCAGAAGATGCCATCGAAATGATCTCCGAACGGATAGGAATCAACTGCTTTCATTGTCGCACCCACTGTCTGCACATGGCGTTGTGGGGTGCAAACGCGCGGTTTCGACTCAATATGCTCCGCTCCTCATTCGCATTTTTCGCGCGCTTACTGTTGCGAAAGATCCGGATTCGTAAGGCCGTTCCTGTCCAGGCCTGCTCGCGCGACGTCGTAGAGGAGTGGGATGAGTTCCTATTGCGGGTCCACCCCGCTACGCCCCTAGAGTCGCACGGCTGAGTGCCTGTTTCGGGGTCTTACATTATGGGCTGAATCTGAAGTGCTCAGATGCGCGCTCAATCGTGGAAAAACGTTGAAAACAAGCGGGCACGGCCTCGTCAGCTCCGGAAATAAGTGCGGAATAGGTGAAAGAACGTGCCAACTTGCCCAACCTCACCCGGACGCTCGTGGCACGCGCACGTCAATCTGTGAGAAGGTGAAGCCGTGATCGCAGACTCGGTGAACATGGATCAGCCCCTATCCGACCAAGAGATCTTCGAAGACGACCGACCGCACGACCACTGTGGTGTTTTCGGTGTGTGGGCGCCCGGTGAGGACGTTTCGCGACTCACCTACTTCTCGCTATATGCTCTGCAACACCGAGGACAGCAGTCCGCCGGTATCGCAACCTCGAACGGCTCCCAGATTCTGGTCTACAAAGACCAAGGCTTGGTGAACCAGGTGTTCACGGAACAAACCCTTCAAGGTCTGACCGGTCACGTTGCCATCGGACATGTCCGCTACGCGACTACGGGCGCGGATACGTGGCGTAACGCCCAGCCCACGCTCGGCCCCACGCCAAACGGAACGGTCGCTCTCTGCCACAACGGCAACCTAACGAACACGACCGAACTGCGTGAGCTGGCGAAAAAGATCGCCGACGAAGGTGACGACATTGAACGTGGTGCAACCACGGACACATCCATCGTCACGGCCCTTCTTGGACTGGCAGATCGTATCCCCGGACCTGTGCCGTTTATTCCTCCAGCGCTCGCCCTTGCGTCCCCCATGGACCAGGGCGATTCTGCTTCTTTTGCGCAGTCGTCGACCGTAGAGCCCGGTTCTGCTTCCTCGTTAGGCGAGGCGCCGGCACAGGGGACAACAGAAGGCTATTCGTCTCTCATCGCGGCGGCCCTGAAGGTTCTGCCACGCTTGAAGGGCGCGTTCTCGCTGGTCTTCATGGACGAGAACACGCTCTACGCTGCGCGCGACCCCCACGGATATCGACCGCTAGTACTGGGTCGCCTGTACTCCGGCTGGGTCTTGGCTTCCGAAACCTCCGCCCTTGACCTGTGCGGTGCCACGTTCGTCCGCGAAATTGAACCCGGCGAGCTCGTCGCAATCGACCAAAGCGGTGTTCACTCACGCCACTTCGCGGTTAAACGCTCCAACACCTGCGTCTTTGAATACGTGTACCTTGCCCGCCCTGACACCGTCATCGGTGATCGTCAGATTGTGGCGGCGCGCCGTGAGATGGGTGCGATCCTCGCCGAAGAGTCAGGTGTCGAAGCCGATTTGGTGATCCCCACGCCTGAATCGGGCACTCCGGCCGCCATCGGCTACGCAGAGGCGTCCTGTATTCCCTTCGCGCAGGGTCTCGTGAAGAACGCCTACGTTGGCCGAACTTTCATTCAACCGACTCAGTCGCTACGCCAGTTGGGTATTCGCCTGAAACTCAACCCGTTGCGCGAGGTTATCGAGGGTAAGCGACTGATCGTCATTGACGACTCCATCGTCCGCGGAAATACTCAGCGGGCCCTGGTCCGTATGTTGCGCGAGGCCGGCGCATCCGAAGTACACGTCAGAATTTCATCACCGCCGGTTCAGTGGCCATGCTTCTTCGGCATCGACTTCCCGACCCGCGCGGAACTGATCGCTTCGGCGATGAACGTTGACGAGGTCCGCGCTTCTATTGGCGCCGATTCGCTGGCGTACCTGTCGATGCCCGGCATGGTTCGCGCGACCCGCCAGGGAACCAGCCTCTGTCTTGGTTGCTTCACCGGCGACTACCCCGAAACAATCCCTGCGGGCACACCTATCCCCGGCACTCCAGGGGCTATCAGTTGCTAACCGGATACGGCCTCGTGACCACACGTGCCGGATATGCACTCACGATCCTCAACCGACCACCCCACCACCGCACCTCACCAAGGGAGCTTCGATGAGCGAGAACACCCCCCTCGACTACGCGTCAGCCGGCGTCGACACCGCGGCAGGAGACCGCGCTGTCGAACTTATGAAGGAAGCCGTGTCACGTACGCACGATGCGACCGTCCTCGGCGCAACCGGTGGATTTGCGGGCATGGTTGATGCTTCGGCGTTGCTTGGCATGAAGAAGCCGTTGCTCGCCACCTCCACGGACGGCGTCGGTACGAAGATTGCTATCGCGCAGGCCATGGACATTCACGACACCATCGGCCAGGACCTGGTTGGCATGGTCGTTGACGATATTGTCGTGATCGGCGCACGCCCCGTGCTGATGACCGACTACATCGCGTGCGGACACGTTGTCCCCGAACGTATCGCAGCAATCGTCACCGGCATTGCTCGCGCCTGCGAAGCAACCGGAACCCCGCTGATCGGTGGTGAAACCGCGGAACACCCCGGCGTCATGGAACCCGACGACTATGACATCGCTGGCGCAGCAACCGGCGTTGTTGACGCTGACATGTTGCTTGGGCCAGAACGCGTTGCTGACGGCGACGTGGTGATCGCTATGGCATCATCCGGCCTGCACTCCAACGGATACTCGCTGGTGCGTTCCGTTGTCGCGCGAACCGGGCTCGCGCTGGATGCCCACGTTGAAGAATTCGGTCGCACGCTCGGTGAAGAACTCCTAGAACCCACGCGCCTGTATACCACGTTGTGCCTTGATCTGATTGGTCAGTTCGGCGTTGGAACGCTGGGTGAAGCTGGCGTTTCTTCTTCGGCGGGGTCTTTGGCGGGTGCTGGCCTGACCGGCATTCACGCCCTGTCCCACGTGACCGGCGGCGGACTGGGAGCAAACCTCTCCCGTGTCCTCCCCAAGGGATCAATTGCGGACGTCGATCGCGGATCCTGGGTTGTCCCGCCGGTCTTCGAGTGGGTGCGCCGTGGCGGATCCGTCAGCTGGGAAGGTATGGAAGATTCGCTCAACCTAGGTGTTGGCATGGTTGGTGTTGTTGGCGCTGAAAGCGCAGACGCTGTCATGGCTGCGACTAAGGCTACTGGCATTGATGCATGGGTTCTCGGCACCGTTCGTTCCGAAAAGAATGCTGATGACGGATCTGGCGTGACTGATACTCGCATCATCTCTGGAACGAAGGGCGTGAACGCGGGAGCTGTTCGCCTGCACGGCCAGTACCGAATCGCTTGAGAAGCTTCGTCGGAAGGCGACCGGAAGGCGACCGGAAGGCGATCGGAAGGCGAGAAGGTCCCACTTCATCGAAGGGCATTAGCCCTCATCGAAAGCTCACAAGCCCCTTATCGGAAAGTCTCGCATCACCCCATACAGCCTCCCATCAACCTATACAAAGAGGGCCGAAGCCCCACCCGGGGTTTCGGCACTCTTCTGTTCACACGTGAAATGGGTACACGAAAACCAGCGTATGAGCTAGTCATCAACAAACCTCTTCAGTCAGCGTCGGTAATGCACCGTAGTGGCACTACGTGACACCGTGAGTTCAACGGAACGCACGAGGGTGCGTCACTTGGACGGGTTGATCCAGAAGTCCTCGTCGAGCTCGGGAGATTCCTCCGCATTATCGGCGTCGGCAAAATCCGCGTACTTGGAGTAGAGGTCGTCTTCTTCGTCCTGTTTGTCCTCTGCGTCCTCGTAGTCGTACTCGTCGTAATGAGAGTGCTCAGAGGAAGCGAGTTCGCGCTGCAAAGCGTCGAGATCGGTATCAGGACTGAAATACTTCAGCTTGCGTGCGACTTTCGTCTGCTTGGCCTTTTGACGGCCGCGCCCCATGGCGTCGACCCCCTCCGCGTTGTTCGGGTCCGCGCGAGGCGGTGCCCTGGTTAATGAAAATGTGTCGTGGGAACATCATAGCGTTATTCGGGCGCAATGCTCACATGCGTCCATATCCGCGGGCGCGCTTGGTTCCCCAACGGTGCCGGCAAAAAGCCGGTTTTTCAACGAAATAATCGAATAAGAATCTGAAAATCAGTGCTTCTTACGAATGATGTTGAGAACGATCAGACCGACAACCGTGGCCGCTCCGGCCGCCGCGATACCGACCTTCTTCAGGGCCTCGGGTTCGCCGTCCTTGGCATCCTGAATGGTGATCTGAGCCTGAGTCTGGAAGTTGGCGAACTTTGCCTTCGCGGTTTCCTTCGTCTGATCCATGATGTACGACGGCTGAACACGAGCGAAGAGCTCATCGACGGTGGCCGTCATTTCGGCGCGCGTAGTCGCCAAGTCGGCGAGAATCTGAGCTTCGGTGCGCTCGCTGGTTTCCTTGATGTCGCTCACTTGCCCAGGCCTTTCTTCAGCGCGTTGATGTCACGGGTGATGTGTTCCTTCGGATCCGGCTTGTCTGCCTGTGACTTCTTCAAGAACGAGGCGCCAACAAGCGCCGAAATCAGCACGATCAGGAGCAGAATGCCGGTGGTGATGAGCGAGGCGGCCCACGCGGGAAGAGCGATTGCGATAGCGACCTCGACGGTGTGGAACACCCATCCGAGTAAGTAGAACGCAAAAACGGCTGCAACCGCAAGCAGGACGCCACCGACGCCGATCTTCTTTACAAAGTTCTTAGCTTTGAGCTTGTTCAGCTCGATTTCGCCGTTGATCAGCGTCGTAACCTGCGAGGACAGGGTTGCAAACAGTTCCCCCATTGATGCGGGGCGAGCTTTTGCTGCCGTGGGTTCCTCGATCGGTTCGAGCGGAGTTGTCATCGGTGACGCTCGCTTCCTGAGTTCGTTTCTTGCGGTAGGTTCCGCGCTTTGCTCCAGTTTCTCACGTTCTGCGCGCCCCTGCAGTCGTATGTGGTGAGTGCGCAGGTCGGAGCCTATTCCGGGATCACCGAACCGGGGAGCTCGTCCAAGATCTTGCGCGCTTTGTCAATGACTTCTACCTGTTGGGGCGTGGGTGCGTTATGTCCCGTTCCGTTCGATGGATACGAGGCCTGGCCAGCATGTGAATGTGTGGCTTCGGCAAGAGCTTCTCGGCCGTTCGGCGATGCGAGCAAACGAATCGCTTGAGTGATCGGATCGGGTTCTTCATCGCGGTGGGGCAGATCGACCGGATGCGTCGAGTCGGCATCTTCGCCCGCTACCGGAGCGTCGTCTTCCTCCGGCACATGCTCGCTTTCGTTGAGGGGTGCAGACACATCGGTATCCGTTGAATCATCTTCAGGAGTACCCTCCAGATCGCCGGCTTCTTCGGCGTGCGAAGGAGTTCGAACAACCTCGCTGGTGAAAGGGGTCAGCCTCGTGAAACCGGGGTATCGCGGTTCTGTAACGGGCTCGTCGGAATCGGTGGCATCTTGGTCATCTGTTTCCTCCTCGAACTCCAGTTCTTCCGAATCGGGAAGTTCATCAGAAACAGTATTCGAATCCTCAGACTCAACGTCTTCGCTCAGCTCCGCAGAATCATCGCTCGTCTCCGTCTTAACCTCTTCGGTGGCGTGAGCCGTCAAAGGCCTCCACTGAATCGCAATCTGCACATCATGGTCACTATCAGCTAGCGGTTCGGCCTCCTGGGTCTGCGATGAAGAATCCTGATCCAGAGTGGAAGCTCCGGCCTCGTCCCCAGAATCTGAAGCGGGCAGAGAAGACGAAACTGACGGAGAAGCTGACGTGGCCGAAACTGAAGTCGCAGGTAGAGCCGAAGGAATTGGACCCAAGTACGTTGCGGGGTTGTCAATATCCTCGCTCTGCGCCTGCTCAATCGCCTGAAGCGTCGGGTGAATAAGGTCCGCGCTCAATACCGAGTTGGCCAGCAGTACAGCACGTTTGCACGAGGCCGCGACCTGCGCATCAGCCGTTGCACAGATGACGGTCGCATCGAACTGCGTGAGGCGGGCCAATAAGTCGAGCGCCTCAAGCCTTTGCGGAGCCGGAAGGAACGTCGGGTCATCCGCCAGAATGATGTCGCCACCAGCGATAACAGCCTGCGCTAGAAGAAGGGCATACAGGTCAATTTTCTTCAACGAAGACGTCGGTGTATCCAACAGATCCTTCAATCCCAGAATCTGAGTAATCGAATGGAACGTCGACGACTGCGCACTCACCCCGGTCAGAGCAAGAGGAGCCACAAGGTTCTGGCGGACTGTCAACGACAGGTTCAACGGTGAAGACGCGGTAATCAGAGCAACCGAGGCGCTACGACCATGACAATTCGCGTGTCGGCTTCGCACAAAAACGGCTCCAGAATCAGGCTCAGAAAACGACGCAATCACATCAAAAAGAGCCCGCGCACGCTTACCCGTCGGATCATAAATCGCGGTTAGTGAAGCCGAACGGAACCCCAAAGAAACATCGTTGAGCAGGCGAATCCCCTGATTAGACTTCAGCGTCACGTCACGCAAGAAGACGGTCACAGTTTCACCCGGCCCTGGCGCATGATGAGACTTAGTGCTCTTGAACCAAGGTTTGCGACCGTGTACGTCGATGTCCTTTGTCATATCTGCATTGTCTCAGATTGAGGCAGGTTGCCGTGCGTTTGTTTGATAAGCACGACCCCTATTGTGTAGGGCGCGCACGAGCCCATACATTTTGGCCATTAACTCCTTTTTGCTACTTAACCCTCGCGCGGGAGCGGGGCGCGGGATAAACAAAAACCCCGAAAGTGTGTGAACTTTCGGGGGATCTGGTGGCTCCGACCGGCGTCGATCCGGTGACCTTTCGATTTTCAGTCGAACGCTCTACCAACTGAGCTACAGAGCCAGTAACCGGACCGGCAGGTCTGGTCGGCGACCCCGACGGGACTTGAACCCGCGACCTCCGCCGTGACAGGGCGGCGCGCTAACCAACTGCGCTACGGGGCCTTACAACAGGTAAGACCTATTGAGTTATTTTCACTGTTCAGCACGAGTGCCGTCAGAGAGTACCCCCAACGGGATTTGAACCCGTGTCGCCGCCGTGAAAGGGCGGTGTCCTAGGCCGCTAGACGATGGGGGCCTTTTCGGCCACCACAGTGGCGTCCGAAGACGAGGAAAAGCATATGTGCAAAACGGGGTGGAATGCAAAACGGAATCATGGTGAACCGACTCACAGTTAATAAAAATGCCTAAAACTCGCTGAAAACTCCATAGTGTTTCTCTCCAATTTGAGGCTTTCGGTGTCCGCGTCTAAGCCCGTGGCGTCTTCAGCAATCTGAAGAATCGCCCCCTAGGCTTGGACTATGACTGTGCCGACTCTGTTTTCTTCGCACGCGCGCACCCTTAGGGGAGCCTCGTATATAGCCACGGAAGCTGACGCGCAATCTGATGGCGCCCAGTCGGGCGTTGCGGAAGTCGCGGTGAGCAATGCTATTGATATTGCTTCACTGTTGCTCAGTGCAGCAGTGGCAGCGGTGATTGGTTTCGTCGTTGCCGCGTTTGTTTCCGCACTTCTCGGTCGAACCTTCCGTCGCTGGCCGGTGGGAGCCGCGCTGGTGAAGCGCGTTCGCACACCCCTGTATGTCACAGCGATGGTCTGGGGCGCGTGGATCGGACTGGATTGGCGCCTGCAAGAAGCAGATCTGACGAAATGGTCGAACGGAGCCCTAGTTTCCAGTGCCCTTCACGGTCTGCTGATACTGGCGATTGTTGCGATGACGTGGATCCTTTATTCGGCAGCGTGGGTCTTTGAAGACGCGGCGCGTCTGCGTAACCGTGCGGATCAAGGGCGTTCGAGGCGCTTCGCAACCCAAGCCCAGGTGCTACGACGTTTGACGCAGGTCCTTGTTGTGATTGTCGGTATTTGCGTCATTTTGGGGACGTTCGCTGCCGCGCGTCAAGCGATGGGAACTCTTCTTGCGTCCGCTGGTTTGATCTCCGTGATCGCAGGTCTTGCCGCGCAACAAACCTTGGGCAACGTGTTCGCTGGAATTCAGCTTGCTTTCACGGACGCGATCCGCGTGGGCGACGTTGTTGTCGCGAACGCGAAAGGGGAGTCGGGTGCGATTGAAGAAATCACCCTCTCGTACGTGGTTGTCCGAGTGTGGGACGAGCGACGCCTGATTATTCCCTCGACCTACTTCACCTCAACAACCTTCGAGAACTGGACGCGCCGGGCTGCCGCTCAGCTGGGCACGGTCGAAGTCCAGCTGGACTGGTCTGCTCCGATGGCGCTGATCCGCCAGAAGGTAGAGCAGATCCTGACCTCGACGGATCTGTGGGACGGGCGCACGTGGAACGTTCAGATGACGGCATCCGATACCTCGACGGTCACGATCCGAATTCTGGTGTCCGCCGAGAACTCTGGAAACCTGTGGGATCTGCGCTGTCACTTGCGAGAACGCCTGATCGAATGGATTGTCGCCGAAGAGCCGTGGACTCGACCGTCGACGCGCATTCAGACCTACCAGGGAACACCGGTTGCGCACGACACCTCTCGCGCGCAGGTCGCAGCGTTCGCTGCTGAATTGCGCTCAATCGCCGGAGACACCTCGGTTCCGCTGGGCCACGAGTCTGGTAATACGGCGATCGAAGATGCGCGTCACGCCCTTGAAGGTGAGGATGCAGGCATCGATGCGGAGCACGCTGCTCGTATGGTCGCGGCACGCCGTAAAGCAAAGCGTGCGCGTCGACGTGCAATGGCGGATCGTATACGCGACTTGGCTGAAGCGGGCGATCGCGGAGAGGCCTCTCCGCGCGACGATTCGTCGACTCAGGTGATGACTCGCGGGACGCTACAGAAGGTGCTCGAAGCTGTTGCAAAGGGTGTCCAACCGGGCGCCGAAGAATCTTCATCGCCAGTGCCTGGAACACAGGGCGTAACGGACACAGGGGCTATCAGCGCCCGCGAACTCAGCGAAAAAAATGGGTCGGCCAGCACCTCAGAGCAAGCCGCCACGTCTTCACAGGGCAAAAACATCTCTTCGGAGAGTAAAGAATCGGAGAGTAAAGAACCGGACGCCATAACAATGACCCTGACAACCAGTGGCAAGGGCGAACGCTTGTTCTCCGGTTCCCCTGACGCTGAAGAACGATCCGCGATCTTCGCCGGCCCGGGTGAAGACGCGCTCGCGGAACGTGAAGCGACGCGTCAACGTCGCGAACGCGAACAGGAAACGCGCGAGCAAGAAGCAATGAACGCCACCGGATCCTTCCCAGCCATCGTGTGTGACGGCGAAGAATCTGGCGACGGTCATGACGAAGATCTGACGGAAACGAAGATCCAACACCTCTGATTCGCTCTGGTTGTCATCTACCCGCGTGAAGGTAAGTCCGAAGGTTAATCGCGAATCGCGGTCTCGTCCTTAAAGAGCGACAATATGTGTATGACTGATTTTCCAAGCTTGAGCGATGCGGCGAACATGACCGATGCGCAGTGGAAGCGTATCTTGACGCCGATGCAGTACCACGTGCTACGCGAGGCGGGGACCGAACGCCCCTTCACGGGAGAGTTGCTGGGGGAAACTCGTGACGGCGCGTATCACTGCGCGGCGTGTGGTGCCCAGCTGTTCGATGCGAGCACCAAGTTCGAATCGCACTGCGGTTGGCCGAGCTTCTATCAGGCGAAAGACGCGTCGACGACCGAGATCGAAGACCGCTCGCACGGCATGGTCCGTACCGAGGTTCGTTGCTCGAACTGCGGTTCGCACCTTGGTCACGTGTTCCCGGATGCGCCGAATCAGCCGACGGGCAACCGCTACTGCATGAACTCCGCAGCGCTCACTTTCGTGCCCGCGGGCGAATGACGCGCGGTGCCATCGCTTCCTTCACAGTCGAGGCTGGACAGGGTTCCCGCTCAGTTTTTCATCGTCGGTTCGGCGCTGATCCAGTACGTTGGCGCAGCTATTGCAATCGACCTGTTTGCGCAGATGTCGCCTGCTTCGGTCGCATGGTGGCGAGTTTTAGTCGCTGCGATCATCCTGCTCGCGTGGCGTCGCCCGTGGCGTGAAAAGTGGAGTCGCAAAGATTGTGTGACGTCCATGGTTTTCGGCGTGTTCATCATTTCGATGAACTCCACCTTCTACGAAGCCATCGCTCGCCTTCCGCTTGGTGCGGCTGTGTCGTTGGAATTCTTGGGTCCCGTTTTGGTTGCGGTTTTGAGGGGACGAGGCCCAGCCCCACGCATCGCCGCCCTCCTTGCTTTTGCTGGGGTTGTGTCGATCTCTGGGCTTGGGTTGGACCTTGATGTGCCCGGCGTGAAGGCTGGTATTGTCTGGATTCTGTTGGCGGCGACTGCGTGGGCTGGCTACATCATGGTCGGTCAGAAGCTTGCGTCGAAGCGGTCGGCGGTATCGAATCTGGCAGCGTCGCTCGGTTGGGGTGCGCTGTTCAGTTCGGTTGTGTTGGCTCCCGGTGGGGTCGGAGGTTTTACGTCTGTGCACGTGTTTGGGGCGCTCGTCGTGGTGGGTGTGCTGTCGACGGTAATTCCGTTCAGTTTAGAAGCTTTGGCGATGTCGCGTGTCAGCGCAGCAACCTTTGCCCTGTTTACGGCGATGCTTCCGGCAACGTCGACGATTGTGGGTGCGGTGATGCTCCGTCAGGTCCCAACGCTAGGTGAGTTGGGTGGGCTCGTGCTGATTTCCATTGCAGTCTGGATTGCGTCGTCCCCGCGCTTCCAGCGCTGAAGCGTAGTTCTGGCCGAACTTACGGTTCCCGGTTCTGGTTGACGTGCACGCGGGTCGCTTTGCGATGGGTTTGGGTTCGAATTTCGGCGGGGGAATTTTCTTCTTTGAACCAGTGTGTCGCAGGGCGTTCCCAGCTACGCCCGAAGTCTGATGGGCTAGTTGGCCTCACGCAATTGGAGTGCCGTCGTCATGGCGTTTCTGCGCTCCTTGATGCGACGAGTCATCTCTGTGAGGAGAATGCGGAGGTGAACATGAAGCCGACGAAGGGGTGGATTCGAAGGACCTTGGTAGACCCCCAATGTGGAAGGCTAAGGGGTGAGCTATGTGGAACGGTGGTGCGCACACTGATCTGCAACCATGCAGGTGAAATGGCATTTGAAAGCCGGTGAAGCAAGCGGTAGTAGGCCCAGGGGGACTCGAACCCCCAACCCACGGATTAAAAGTCCGCTGCTCTACCATTGAGCTATAGGCCCAGCGGTTTCGGTCGCGCCAAAGCGCGTGAACCGCCCAAGATCGTAAAGATCTTATCTCCATTGTAATAAGGATTCTTCTGATGGTTAAATCGTGTCCACCGCGCCGCCCCGCCATGTTGACGACAGCGAAGGCGGAGTCAATCGTCGGCGACGAGAATCCGGCGACAAGTTCCGGCTTGGCGCATTCGAGTGCGTGGGCGCTGATGGGCGTGGGCGATGAGGATTTTGACCGCGCGGCCACGCTTCGTCTTCGAGCTCTTGTCCGGGATCGGGGCGTGGACCAGGTGGCACACCTCTGGTCGCATAGCCCGGAGTTCACTCTGCCGGGTGCTTTGTGGCGCCTCTATCTTCTACTTGAGTGGTATGAACGCGAGCCGGGCCTCGTTGATGAGCGATACGTGGACGGGGCGCACGCCGATATTGTTCCGGGACTGGAACACCCTCTTAACTTGCCGGAGTTGGCGGACGTGATGGCGGATGTCGCTCGACTGCTGACCGGCGAGCTGACGGACGATGATCTGGAAGAGGTCATCTGGGACGCGTCGAATGCGATGCGAGTGCTGGCTGCTGGTTTCGGCGGTGGCGGTTCGTGGATCACGGACCCGAATGACCCGCTGGCCTACCCGGTTTCAACGCGCGCGAAGGCGCTTTTGAAGACGGCGGAAGAGCTGTCCGTCAGTGCGCGTGAGGCGCATATTGGTGCGCTCGAATAGTGAGTCGGCGGGGTACGAGGCCACCGCAAGAGCGCAATGCCCGCACGTTGTGATTCTTTGGTGTGTTGAAGCCCTTTTGGCGTGCGAAAACGCCCGCTCAATGACACCATAGAAGGCAGTTCAATGCGCCAACGCGCATAAAGCAACGATGCTTGAAGAGGCCCTCATGTCGAACGACGAACCCACATTCTCTGCGCCTGACGAGTCGTGGCCGGGACCGGTCATGCCCGATGAACGCGATGATGCGCAGAACGCGGATACGACTCAGGTGACCGATGGTGTTCAGACCGCTCGGGCAACAGAGATGTTTGTGCCTCCGTCGCAGGCTGGCGGGCTTGTGGGCGTTGAACATGAGGATTCTGAGTATGACGATGATGTTGCCACGCCTCGTATTTTGCTACCCGCTTTGACGACTGACGTTGATATGTCTGCGCCGATCGGAGAGGACAAGCCTCTGCCGAAGGGGCGTTTCGCGGATCGTGAGATCTCGTGGATGGCGTTTAATCAGCGTGTCTTGGAACAGTCGGAAGATCCACTGTTGCCACTGCTAGAGCGCGCCTGGTTTTCTGCGATTTTCTCGTCGAACTTGGACGAGTTCTACATGGTGCGCGTTGCCGGCTTGAAGCGTCGCATCGCCGCGGGCATCGCGAAGAAGGGCGCGTCTGGGTTGGAACCGCGTCAGGTGCTTGAGGGAATTCAGGCGCGTACGCAGGAGCTGACTGCGCGTCAGGCGCGTGCATTCCAGGACGATATTCTGCCGGCACTTGCCAAGCAGGGGATTCGTTTGTCGCGATGGGATGATGTGTCTGAAGATCAGCGTGCTCAACTCACCCGCTATTTCCGTCGCCAGATTTTCCCTGTTCTGACCCCGTTGGCGGTTGACCCGTCACACCCGTTCCCTTACATTTCCGGCCTGTCTTTGAACCTCGCGGTTGTTGTCCGCAATCCGCTGACGGGCAAACTGCACTTCGCGCGCGTGAAGGTTCCCCAGTCGCTTCCGCGTCTGATCAACGTGGATTCTGTGATCGGTGGTGGACCTGCGGAATCGTATGTGACGACTGATGAAGGCACGACGTTCATCACGCTCGAAGACGTGGTGCGCGCGCACCTTGAACACCTGTTCCCCGGTGTTGAAATCGTTGAAGCTCACGGGTTTCGAGTGACGCGTAACGAAGATCTTGAAGTCGAAGAAGACGATGCTGAAAACCTGCTGACGGCGATGGAGGAAGAGCTTCTGCGCCGTAAGTTTGGCCCGGTTGTACGCCTCGAAGTTGAGGATACAATTTCGCCGTTTGTTCGTGACTTCCTGATCGAAAAGCTTGAGATTTCGCCGGCTGACGTGGTTAGCGTCCCGGCTCCGCTGGACTTGACGCTCTGCAACGAATTGCATGATCTGGATCTGACGGACTTGAAGTACACGAAGTACGTGCCGGTGACCGCCGCTGGTTTGGCGGAGTTCGAGTCGGCACGTGCGGGTGATATTTTCGCTCAGATCCGCTCGCATGATGTTTTGCTCCATCATCCTTACGATTCGTTTGCGACGTCGGTGCAGGCATTCATCACGCAGGCTGCCCGTGATCCGAACGTGTTGGCAATGAAGCAGACGCTGTATCGCACCAGCGGTGATTCGCCGATTGTGTCGGCGCTGATTGAAGCAGCGCAATCCGGCAAGCAGGTCGTTGCAATTGTCGAGATCAAAGCACGTTTCGACGAGGAAGCGAATATCGGCTGGGCGCGAAAACTGGAGCGCGCGGGCGTCCATGTCGTGTACGGCATGGTCGGCTTGAAAACGCACTGCAAGCTCTCCTTGGTCGTCCGCCAAGAAGCCGACGGTCTGCGTCGCTACTGCCACGTGGGCACGGGTAACTACCATCCGAAGACCGCGCGTGGCTATGAGGACCTTGGCCTGCTCACCTGCGATCGTGAGGTCGCCCAGGACCTGACCCGCCTATTCAACCAATTGTCCGGGTATGCGCCTCGTTCGACGTTCCACCGACTGCTGGTTGCCCCGCTGTCGATTCGCGATGGGCTCATCGAACGCATCAACCTCCAGATCGCGCGCAAAAAGGCTGGTGGCGAAGCGTGGATTGGTATCAAGGTGAATTCCGCGGTCGACGAGGCCGTGATTGACGCCCTCTATCGCGCTTCACAGGCCGGAGTGAAAGTCGACGTTCAAGTTCGAGGCATCTGCGCGATTCGCGCCGGAGTTCCCGGCTTGTCTGAAAACATACGCGTCCGTTCAATCCTTGGTCGCTACCTGGAGCACTCGCGTATTTACGCGTTCGGGGTGCCCGGCGAGGAAGAAGTGTGGATTGGCTCTGCCGATCTGATGCACCGCAACCTGGATCGTCGCGTTGAAGCATTGGTCCGCATTAGCGACCCCGACCAGGTTGAGTATCTCGCAAACCTGATTAGGCGCGGCGTTTCATCGAAGACTTCATCGTGGGCGCTGAAGAAGAGCGGAAACTGGAAGCGTCATCAGGTGAACAAAGATGGCTCGTCTCTTGTTGATCTGCAAGTTGCGCTGATGGAGGCGGCCTCGTCGCGCGTGATCGGTCGGTAACGCGAGGGGGTGACGCGGGTTCGCTCGACGGGGATTGTGCCCTGAAGCTGAGCCGGCAACTTGGCGTGGTCGGCTGGTGGGCGCGCAACTGCTGTGTGATCTCCGTTGATTCAGCGGGTGGGGCGCCGTGCCGGTAGGCTAAGGGGGTGTCTCGTTCGAATCGCCCGGCTCCAGTCCCGACGCGCCTTGTGCGCGCTGCGGGAGCTTTAGTGTGGCGTTTCGTTGATCCCGAGCGCCGGGGCGTTCCCGGGCAGGTGATTGTGCCTGAGGACATTGAAGTCCTCATGGTTCACCGCCCTCGTTACAAGGACTGGTCATGGCCGAAAGGTAAGACGGAAGCGAACGAACCGATCATCTGTGCCGCCATTCGCGAGGTTGAAGAAGAAACTGGCGCCTCCGTTATTTTGGGTGCTCCGCTGACAACTCAGCGCTACCGGCTTGGCTGCGGGCAGACGAAGGAAGTTCGCTACTGGGTGGGCACGCTGGCTGACGATGACCGTCGCACCGGTCTTGAAACGTCAACGATTGCGCCTACGGCGACTGCTACGCCGGTTCCTGCGTCAGTGTCTACACCGGCGAAAGTTCGTATTTCTCCGGCTATTTTCGCGAACCGCAAGAAAGGCCAGGCTCCAAAACCGACTCCCGCGCCTACTCGCATGCCCGAACCCGCGGACAAACAGCCGGTCGTTTCGCCTGTACAACTGACGCGATCCTCTGCTATTTCCCGCGTTCGCACTCCCGTGAAGCCAGCTCCGGCCAGCGAAATTGATGAGACCCGCTGGGTGTCACCCGGTCAAGCCGAGCAGATGCTCACCCGCCGAGGTGACCGGCGGCTGCTCCAAGAGCTCGTCGCGCGAGCGGAAGAAGGCAGGCTCGTTACCGTCACGTTGGGCCTCGTTCGTCATGCGAAGGCGGTGTCGCGCACTCAGTGGGCAGGTGATGAGGCAACGCGCCCGCTGACGCGCTTGGGCGTACGACAGGCGATGGACTTGGTTGATGTCCTCAGTGCGTTTGGGATTGAGAACGCCGTGTCATCGTCGTGGATTCGTTGCCAGCAGACGCTTGGCCCGTGGGCGAGCGTCGGCGGAGGCCAGGTTGAGGTTCGCGATGAGCTCACGGAAACTGCGGTTGCGACTGATCCTGCGTCGGCTTCGGCGGTTGTTGCGCAGTGTGTGCGCCAGACGAACGCGGTTGTTGTGTGCGCGCATCGACCGACGATTCCGGCGCTGTTGGATCCGATCCGTGCGGTCACCCCTTCGACTCTGTTGCGCTTATTGCCTTCCGCGAGTCCGTGGCTGACAACCGCACAGATGCTGGTTGTGCATATTTCGTATGCGTCGGGTCGTCCTGAAGTGGATGCTATCGAGACGCATGGTACGCGTACGAAGGATCTTCTGGGACTCTAGGGTCGGCCACACACCATCTTTGCAAGCTCACCGAGTTCAAGGTTGCGGGCCGCAAGGTGGATCTGTCACCGGTGATGGACTTGTTCGACCGCTCAATTGTTGTCCACACCGTGGCTACATCAGCATCGACAGCGCTTACCGCTGATTCCTTGACCAAGGCAATCGCAGTTTGTCCACCTGAACCTGGGTGGATGATGGATACCGATCAAGGCTTCCAGTACCAACATTCGTCCTGGCTCAACGTGATCCATACCAACGGTGGTGTGCAGTCAATGTCGCGTAAAGCCAACTGCTACGACAACGCGGTCATGGAGAACTTCTTCGGGCACTTGAAGACCGAGATGCATCACGGTGAAGTCTTCAACACCGTCGCAGAATCCAACCAAGCAATACACAACTACATCCAGTGGTACAACACTGAACGTATCCAACAACGACTCAGGGGCCTAACCCCGATGCAATATCGGAATCAGACCCTTGAAGCCCCAACCGCCTAAAACTAAACCAATCCAACTTTCGGCGGCTAGTCCAGCAAATAGTGAGGGACTTCTCAAAACTAGTTTTCGGGGGGGGGGGGGGGGGGGGGGGGG